>NZ_JABXEP010000202.1:0-11733 GCF_013372605.1 Myxococcus sp. AM009 | reverse complement strand
CGTGTGGATGGGCGACGTGGGCGCCCCCTCCTCCCCCTGGGACTCCAATTCCCACGCCATGGTGCCCACGTCGCCCATCCACACGCGCGTGCACTTGAAGCCCGCTTCCTTCGCCAGGCTGGCCACGCGCGTCAGGAAGCCGTCCTGCTCCGCCGCCTCCGCCTCGCCTTCGACGACGCGCGGCGCTCCTAACACCTGCACGTCGATGAGCGTCAGCGCCGGCCCGAACTGGAAGACGTCCGCGACGACGATGTCACTCCGAGGCTGCTCCCCGAACGACGTCCCCAGTGCGGCGTCCATCCATTGACGGACCCTGGACCGGTCCGGGCTCCCATGAATCCAGAGGTGATTCGCGATGCCGTAGGCCATGAGTTCCTCGGCCCGGATGCCTACCAGAGACGCGGCGCCACGCTCCAGGGTGATTGGTGCCCCACCCGCGCATGGAGGCCACCCCGGGTCATGGTAGACAGGGACGCCCCGCATGGACCGCCTGTCCCAACTCCTCTGGCTCTGGATGCTCTTCTTCGCCGTCAACGCCCTCTGGGCGCTGGCGCAGGCCGCCGTGGCCAGCACCGTGGGCGCACGGCCCGTGTCCATCGTCCTCGGCTACGGCCCCACCCTGCTCTCCGCCCGCCTGGGGAGCATCCTGTGGGCCTTCCGCCCCCTGGCGCTCGGCAGCGCGGTGAGCTTCGACGAGCCCACCGCCGAGGGCGCCCCCGCCAGGAGCCGCCTGCTCCAGCTCTCCCCGCCCCTGCACGCCGCCGTCATCCTCCTGCCCTGGGTCCTCCAGGTCGCCATCGCCATGGCCTGCCTGGGGCCCACGGAGGCCCTGCGCCAGTTCGTGAGCGGCTTCGCCGTGCCCTTCGAGCCCTCCCTGCTCCCCGGCCGCGTGGAGCGCTTCCTCGCGCTCCTCCGGGACGGCGACCTGCTGCGCGCCTGGGGCCTGATGAGCGCGAAGCTGGCCGCACTCAACCTCCTGCCCCTGCCCGCGCTCGCCGGAGGCACGTTCCTGCTCCTGCCCTGGCGCAAGGGCTACCCCGTCTGGGCCGGCCTGCTCGGAGTCCTCGGGCTGCTGGCCGCCGTGCCGTGGGTCCTCTACGTGCTCTACGTGGTCATCAAGGCGCTCGTCTGACGCCTACGCCTGGCGCTGCAACGCCAGCCGCGTCCCCAGCACCACGAAGACGCCGCCAGTGACGCGCTTCTGCCACGCCGCCACCCTCGGGTTGCGCCGCATCCAGCCCCCGAAGGCCCCGGCCGTCGCCGCCAGCAGCACCAGCCACGACGTCCCCGTGACGGAGAACATCAACCCGAGCCCCAGGAACTGGAGCCCCGTCGAGCCCGCGGACGCGTCCACGAACTGCGGCAGGAACGCCAGGAAGAACACGGCCACCTTCGGGTTCAGCACGTTGGTGACGACGCCGTCGCGGAAGATGCGCCGCAGCCCCAGGGCCGGGAGCGCCCGCACCTCCTCGGGAGCGTCGTCCTGGGAGCGCAGCATCTGCACGCCCATCCACACGAGGTAGGCCGCCCCGCCCCACTTCACCACGGAGAAGGCCAGCGCCGACGTCGCGAGCAACGCCGACAACCCGAACGCCGCCGCCGCGATGTGGAACAGGCACCCGACGAAGATGCCCAGCGCGGAGACGATGCCCGCCTTGCGCCCCTGCCCCATGCTCCGGGCCAGCACGTACAGCGTGTCCGGCCCAGGCGTCAGGATGAGCGCGAGCACCGCCAGGAAGTAGGCCGTGAGGCGCGTCGCGTCGAAGAACATGGCGGCTCCAGTGGGGGGCCCGACAGGCCCCTGTTCCCGGTCACCGTACCCGCCGGAGCCCCCCGCGAGAAGCGCCCCACGGCATCAGACGGGAGCGCGCGTTCCGGCCCGCTGGTCCGCGATGCGCGACTCACGCTCGCGCCGCAGGGCCCGCTCGGCCTCCTCCGCGCTGATGGGCACGGACGGCCGGAACACCGTGCGGTACACCGCCGCCGCGGTGGCGCCTCCCAGGAGCGGCGCCACGATGAACAGCCACAGCTGCCCCAGGGGCACGCTCCCCGCGAACAACGCCGGCCCCAGGCTGCGCGCCGGATTCACGGACGTGTTCGTCACCGGAATCCCCACCAGGTGGATGAGCGTCAGCACCAGGCCAATGGCCAGCCCCGCGAAGCCCACCGGCGCGCGCGCATCCGTGGCCCCCAGCACCGTGAAGACGAGCAGGAAGGTGAGCACCACCTCGGTGAGGAAGGCCGACCCCATGCCAAAGCCATCCGGCGAGGCGGCGCCATAGCCATTGGTCGCCAGCCCCTGCGTCGCCACCGAGTAGCCCCCGGGCATGCCTCGGGCAATCAGCAGCACCACGCCCGCCGCGACGATGGCCCCCGCGCACTGCGCCACCACGTAGCCGGCCGCGTCCTTGGCCTCCATCTTCCCCGTGAGCAACAGGCCCAGCGTCACCGCCGGATTCACATGGCAGCCGGAGATGGGCCCAATCACGTACACCATGGCCAGCAGCGACAGGCCAAAGGCGAGCGCCACACCCTGGAAGCCGACGTGGTCCCCCGCCAGCACGGCCGCCCCGACGCCGCCCAGCACCAGGACGAACGTCCCGATGAACTCGGCAACGTACTTCCGGACGGCTTCGTGCTGGTGGTGCTTGCCCGCCCGAGCCAGCGCGGCCCTGTCCGTGGTTGCATCCATGGTCAGCCCTCGTTTCGCGCGCCCAGACGCCACGCCTCAGCGCATTCTTCCAGGCAGGGTGTGCATGGACTGGAAGTCGACAACGCGGAGCACCGCGTCACGGCCGCTGAGCGGCCCCCGTGCGCGGCCCAAGGCCCTCCGCCTCCCCGGTCATACACAGACACGCCCGCTTTGACTTTCAGGCTGGGGGGCGACAGCCTGGATGCGTCGTCCCCCACCTCGAAAGGACTTGTCATGAAGGCTGCAACGCTGCTGCTCGCTGTGACGACGCTGCTGTCCGCGGTTGGCTGTGGTCCGGTGGAGGCGCCGGAGGCGGAAGCCGACCTGGGCCAGAGCGAGGCAGAGCTCTACAACTGCGACACGCTCAAGTACATGTGCCCCAACGGCACCTTCATCCGGTGTCCCTCGGGCACGCAGTCGTGCGGGATGTACACGACGTGCTCGCTCTACTGCGACGCCATCGAGGTGCGCTGCGACTTCGCTGACCTCTGCCCGCTCATGTGACGGCGCGCTCCCGCCGGTGCGGCGCCGCGCACAGAGGGCGGCGCCGGCACCCGGCCGGGACTACTTGTTCTTCATCACCCCGATGAAGGGGAGGTTCCGGTACACCTCGCCGAAGTCGAGCCCGTAGCCGACGACGAAGAGGTCCTCGATGACGAAGCCCTTGTAGTCGATGTCCACCTGCGTCCGGGCGCGCGCGGGCTTCTCCAGCAGCGAGCACACCTTCAGGGACGCGGGGTGCCGGGCGCGCAGGTTCTCCAGCAGGAACTGCATGGTGAGCCCGGTGTCGATGATGTCCTCGATGATGAGCAGGTGCTTGCCCGCCATGGGCTTGCTGACATCGGTGGTGATGCGCACCTCGCCCGTGGACTCCGTGCCGCCCTGGTAGCTGGATACGCCCAGGAACTCGAACTTCACCGGCAGGTCGATGTGCTTCGCCAGGTCGATGGCGAAGAACGCCGAGCCCTTCAGCACGCAGATGAGCGTCAGGTCCTTGCCCGCGTAGTCGCGCGTAATCTCCGCCGCGAGCTCGCGCACGCGCGCCTGCAACTTGTCCTCGGAAATCAGGACACCGACTTCCTGCTCGTAGAACGCCAAGATTCCTCCGCTACACGTAAGCGTTGTTCATGATCTCCCCGAAGCCGCCGCCTCCAGGGACGATGTACTGCCGGTCATCCAGGCCCCGCTCCTTCTCCCAGAGCGCGCCCGGCTCGGTGCCGAACACCTCCGGCGGGGACAGGCCCCGGTCCAACCGGAGCGCGTAGATGATGACGTCCGGATGGTCCGTGGTCATCTTCCGCAGGTACTCCGGCGTGACGATGAGGTTCAGGGTGATGATGCGCCGGGGCGTCCCGGGCACCTTCTTCTTGTAGAGCGAAATCGCCGTGGACAGGCTCCCCCCCGTGGCCCCCATGGGGTCCGGGAAGAGCACGAAGGCGTCGTCCACGTCGCCGCCAATCTTCGCGCCGCCAATCTCCGAGCCCACCACCGCCTCCGCGGCGTCAATCATCCGGCTCATGATGATGTGGTCCTGGCGCACCACCGTCGGGTCCAACGTGGCGTTCATCAGGTCGTACGTCACCTGCGACGGCAGCGTGCCCGCCCGGGCGATGTTCACCGTCACCACCCGCACCTGCGGGTCGATGACCTCCCCCTGGTAGAGGCCCTGGGGCGTGGAGTCGATCATCCGCGTGGGCAGGCTGACGTTCTTCCGCGGGAACTCCGCGTTGAGCACCGTCTTCACCAGGTCGACGTACAGCGTCTCCACCAGGCGGTTGATCTGCGGCTGGATGACGCCCTTCGAACACAGCGTGGCAAGCTGGGTCAGGAGAAAGGGATTTCCCACCAGGTGGACGTGAGGCCCATAGTGGTGGGTCATCTCGTTCAGCTTGAAGGGAACATTGGAGTACAGGGTGTCGCGCATCCGTTCAGCTCCCGCTCAGTCGAACAGCTCCAGGGTCTGCGGCGGCGTGCCCTCCGCCGGCTCCGCCACGTGACACTTGCGGCAGCGCGGCTCGTACGCGCCCGCCGCCCCCACCACCACCCGCTCACCACTGGACACGATGCGCTGGGAGCGGTTGGCCGGGTTCCCACACACCACGCAGATGGCCAGCTCCTTCGTCACGTACTCCGACACCGCCATCAACTGGGGCATCGGCTCGAAGGGGCGCCCCTGGTAGTCCTGGTCCAGCCCCGCGCAGATGACGCGCAGGCCCTTGTTGGCCAGCGCCTCCACCACGGCGACCACTTCTGAACCGAAGAACTGCACCTCGTCGATGCCCACCACCTGGGTGTCGGGCGCGAGCCTGTAAAAAATCTCTTCAGCCCGCTCGATGGCGGTGGACATCACCTTGAGCTGCGAGTGGCTCACCACCGCGGATTCGTCGTAGCGGTTGTCGATGCGCGGCTTGAAGACCTGCACCCGCTGCTTGCCGTAGACGGCGCGCTGGACGCGGCGGATCAGCTCCTCCGTCTTGCCGGAGAACATCGAACCGCAGATGACCTCTATCCACCCGATATCTTTGGGGAATTGATGCAAGGAACGCTCACGGGCCGGGGGCGGAAGGGGCGCGGATAGTCTGCCACGACCCCAGGGGAGTCAACTTCCCGCCACGCCCGTCCCATAGCCGAATCGACCCCCGCTGTCGCCCGCTTCCTCGCCTGCCCGTCACCGGGCCTCGCGGGCGTTGGCAAGGCTCTTGAAGAGCACTGGCCTCGGACCGGCGAAGGGGGATGGGCGTGGCGGCGACGATTGGACCGATGCAGGGCGGGGCGTGGGGCAGCAAGGCTTCTTTCTACCTGTCACCGGCGTCCGTGGCGCTGTTGATGCTGAACCTGCTGGATGGGCTCTTCACGCTCTTCTTCCTCCAGCTGGGGGTGGCCGAGGAGCTCAACCCCATCATGCGGGTGGCCTATGAGCAGTCCCCGCTCTTCTTCATGTTCGCCAAGCTGGTCATCGTGAACGCGGGCCTGTGGCTCCTGTGCCTCCACCGGCACCTCAACGCCAGCCGCATCGCCATCCGGCTGGGCGCGGCCGTGTATGCCGTCATCGTGGTCTACCACCTCGCGTTCCTGACCCACCTGGTCATTCACTGGCCGCAAATGCTGAACTAGGCTCCACTCGCAGCGGCCGACTGTGGGGGCATTGAACAGTGGCGCGAATCTCTCTCGCGCCCGCGCTTGCATTTGACACCCAGTATGTCCCAGGCTTCCCCTCAGCTCCGACCTTTCGGGTTCGGGGGGGGACCATGAACATCACCGACGTCCGGGTGTTTCCGGTCGAAGAGGACAAGCTCAAGGCGTACGTCACCATCACCTTGGATCACTGCTTCGTCATTCGCGATTTGAAGGTCATTCACGGCTCGACCGGGCTCTTCATCGCGATGCCAGCCAAGAAGCGGAAGGATGGGACGTACAAGGACATTGCCCACCCGCTCAACGCGGATACGCGGAGTCAAATGGAACGCGTCATCTTGATAGAGTACGAGCGGCACCTTCATCAGGCGCAAGCCGGGATGCTCGTCGCGGCACCAGCGGACCTGGACTAACGACTTCTTTCCTTCCGTCCGCGTCCAGGTTAGTCAGCGGCCCCACCATGCAGCCGCGTGACTTCAAGGTGTTCGCCGGGAACTCGAATCCCGGCCTGGCGCATCGCATCTGTGAGTACCTCAAGCGCCCTCTGGGCAAGGCGGAGGTCGGCCGGTTCTCGGACGGGGAGATTCACGTCGAGATCGGCGAAAACGTCCGAGGCCACGATATCTTCGTCCTCCAGTCGACCTGCCCGCCGGCGAACGACCACCTGATGGAGCTGCTCATCATGTGCGACGCGCTCAAGCGGGCCAGCGCCGGCTCCATCACCGCCGTCATTCCGTACTACGGGTACGCCCGTCAGGACCGGAAGGTGGCCCCGCGCACGCCCATCACCGCGAAGCTCATCGCGGACCTGCTGGAGTCGGCGGGCGCCCAGCGCGTGGTGTCCATGGACATGCACGCCGGGCAGATCCAGGGCTTCTTCAACATCCCCTCGGACCACCTCTACGGCTCGCCGGTGTTCCTGGAGGACCTGCGCAAGCGCTTCCCGGAGTCGCAGGAGCTGGTCATCGTCTCCCCGGACGCCGGCGGCGTGGAGCGCGCCCGCGCGTACTCCAAGCGGCTGAACACGGGCCTGGCCATCATCGACAAGCGCCGCCCCCGCCCCAACGCGTCGGAGGTGATGAACCTCATCGGCGACGTGAGTGGCAAGGACGCGGTGCTGGTGGACGACATGGTGGACACCGCCGGCACGCTGGCCCAGGCCGCCGCGGCGCTGAAGGCCAAGGGCGCGCGGCGCGTGGTGGCCTACGCCGTCCACCCCATCCTCTCCGGCCCGGCCATCCAGCGCATCCAGGACTCGGTGCTGGAGGAGGTCGTCTTCACGGACACCGTGCCGCTGTCTCCGGCGGCGCTGGCCTGCTCGAAGATCCGCCTGCTCACCACCGACCGCCTCTTCGGCGAGGCCATTGCCCGCATCCACCGCGCCGACTCGCTCAGCTCGCTGTTCGTCTGAGCCGGTCCGCGCCTGTCCGCCGGGCGGCTTGACTCCAAGCCGTCCGGCTGGCATGTGCACGCCCTTCCATCGGCAGCCTCCACAGGCGCCGTCTTCGGGGCCCGCCACTGGGGCGGGATGCCGAGGGCGCCAGGGCGGCTGGTGGCACCCGCAGTCCCATTCGTGAGGATTCCATGTCCGCCAATACGAGCACCCTCGAGGCCAAGCCGCGTGAAGGTTCCGGCAAGGGCGTTGCCCGCCGCCTGCGCGCCCAGGGGCTGATTCCCGCCGTCGTCTACGGCAAGCACCTGGAGAAGCCGGTCCACATCTCCGTGGACCCCAAGGCGGTCCGCCAGGCCATCAACACCCCGCACAAGTTCAACACCCTGATCCAGATCAAGGTGGAGGGCGGTGACCGCCAGGTGCTCCTGAAGGACTACCAGATGGAGCCCGTCACCCGCGCCATCCTGCACGCCGACTTCCTGGACGTGCGCCCCACCGAGCAGGTGAAGGTCAACGTGCCGCTGGTGCTCACCGGCCGCGCGCAGGGCGTGGCGGACGGCGGTCTGCTCACCCAGGCCCGCCGTGAAATCGAGGTCTGGTCGCTGCCCGCCGCCATCCCCGAGCGCATCGAGGTGGACGTGACGGCGATGAAGATCGCCGAGGTGCTCCACATCAACGACCTGAAGCTGCCCCAGGGCGTGTCGGTGAAGACGAACGTCAACTACACCCTGGCCGTCATCAGCGCGCCGGAGGCCGCGGAGGCCGGTCCGGCGGCGGCAGCGGCGGCCCCGGCCGCCAAGGACGCGAAGGCGGCGCCGGCCAAGGACGCGAAGGCCCCGGCGAAGAAGTAGGCTGTCGCCTTCAGCGGTCCTTCTGGAGCGGGGCCGGCCCGGCAAGGGGCTGGCCCCGTTTCTCGTTTCGGGAGCCACGTCATGAAGCTCATCGTCGGGCTGGGCAATCCGGGGCGCGAGTACGAGCGGCACCGGCACAACATCGGGTTCATGGTGGTGGAGGCGCTGCTGTCACGGGCGCGCGCGGCGCTGAACCAGGAGAAGTTCGCGGCCAGGGTCGGCCAGGGCACCCTGGCGGGCGAGCGCGTCCTCTTCGTGGAGCCCCAGACGTTCATGAACCTGTCGGGCCGCTCCGTCGCGGAGGCGGCGCGCTTCTTCAAGGTGCCGGTGGCGGACGTGCTCGTCATCCATGACGAGCTGGACCTGCCCCTGGGCCGGCTGCAGCTCAAGGCCGGCGGTGGCAGCGGCGGCCACAACGGCCTCAAGAGCATCGTCTCCAGCCTGGGCGACGAGGGCTTCATCCGCCTGCGCTTCGGCATTGGCAAGCCAGAGAGGCCCAACGCCCGCGAGCGCGTGGCCGGCTACGTCCTGTCCAACTTCGACGACGGCGAGCGCCGGGAGCTGGAGACGCTCATCGACCGGGCCATGGACATGACGGAGCTCTGGCTTCGCGAGGGCCTGTCGGTGGCCATGAACCGGTTCAACCGGAAGGCCTGAGGCGGGCCCCCGGGCCCCCCACGGGCCGGCGGACGAGGCGCCCGGCCGCTTGACTTGGCGGGGGCCCCCCCATAGAAGGCCCGTTCCCTCATCGGGGATGACCCGGTGGGATGTTCTTTTCCAGCTTCCCGTGTTGGTACACGGGACGTAGCGCGAAGGTGACGGGCGCGCGGTTTCCCGTCCCCGGCGGTGGGCCACCTGGGTCCGCTGGCCGTTTCCCCGCTCTCTGGATTCACCGGAGGGCACTCGACCCCAAGGGGAGAGAAAACAATGTCTGAGACGCAGGCCGCTACGCGGCTTCGTGAGTACGAGACCATCTTCCTGGTCAAGCCGGACCTGACGGACGACAACGTGGACAAGCTCAAGGAGCGCGTCCGCGGCATCGTTTCCCGCGAGGGTGGCAAGGTCATCCGCTTCACGGTGTGGGGCAAGAAGAAGACCCTGTTCCCCGTGGCGAAGCAGCCCCGCGCCATCTACGTGCACACCCACTTCCTGGGCGGCGCGAAGCTGGTGGCGGAAATCGAGCGTAACCTCCGCAACCTGGACGAGGTCACCCGCTACATCTCCGTGAAGCTGGCGGACGAGGTGGACCCCGAGACGCGTCCGGTGCTCGAGGACGTGAAGCTGGCCGGCGACGTGGAGGAGGCCCGTCCGGGCGCTCCCGCGGAGCGCGAGGGTGGCTTCCGTGCCGAGGAGCAGAGCGGCGACTCCGAGGAGGAGTCGACCGAGGAGGCCTGAGGGCCGCCTGGGTCAATTCGCTAGAGACCATTCCAGGATACGAGAACGCTCATGAGCAACGGAACGGATAGCAAGACGGCCTCTGCCCCCCCCGCCCGCAGTGGTGGCGGTGGTGGTGGCTTCGGCGGTGGTGGCTCGCGCGGTGGTGACCGGGGTGACCGCGGTGGTGATCGCGGCGACCGCGGCGGCGGGCTGGGCGGTGACGACGACAAGCGCGGCGGTGGCCGCGGGTTCGGCCGCAAGAAGGTCTGCCGCTTCTGCGCGGAGAAGAACGCGTCGGTGGACTTCAAGGACCAGGCGACGCTGAAGTACTTCGTCACGGAGCGCGGCAAGATCATCCCCCGCCGCATCTCCGGCAACTGCGCCAAGCACCAGCGCGAGGTGGCGGTGGCCATCAAGCGCGCCCGTGGCATCGCGCTCCTCCCCTACAACGCGGTGGTCGGCTAGTCCGCCGGTCCGCACAGGAGACTGAACATGAAGGTCATTCTGCGTGAGGACATCGAGCACCTGGGCAAGTCCGGGGAGCTCGTCACCGTGAAGGACGGCTTTGGCCGCAACTTCCTCCTGCCCCGCAAGAAGGCGGTGCTGGCCAGCGAGCAGAACCTGCGCCAGCTGGAGCATGAGAAGGCGGTCATCGTCGCTCGGAACGCCAAGCTGAAGGGCGCGGCCGAGGAGCAGGCGAAGAAGATTGGCGCCATCAAGGTCAGCATCAAGCGCCGCGTGGGCGACCAGGACAAGCTGTTCGGCTCCGTCACGGCGCTGGACATCGCGGAGGCGGTCGCCGCCGAGGGTCAGAGCATCGACCGCCGCCACATCCACCTGCCCGAGCCCATCAAGGCCCTGGGCAACTACGAGGTGGAGCTGCGCCTGCACCGCGAAGTCGTCGCGAAGATCAAGCTCGAGGTCCTGCCGGAGTAGTCCTCCGCGGGCTTCACTGAAGTGAGAGAGGGCCGTCCGGGGCAACCCGGGCGGCCCTTTCCTTTGCGCCCCACCCCACCCGTCCGGCTCATCCCCCCGTGGAACCGGCTGGCGACAGAGGCGTGGAGCGCCCGGGGCGCGGTGCGTATCCCGGAGCGGAAGGAGGCTCACCCATGAGCACCGCCGCCCCGCACCCCACCGATGAGCACCGCCCGGACCTGGACTGGCTCCGCGTGGTGGCCATTCTCCTGCTGCACCTGTTCCACACCGGGATGATGTTCAACACCTGGGACTGGCACGTGAAGAGCGTCCAGGCCCTGCCGTGGCTGGAGCCCCCCATGGAGGTGCTGCATCACCTCCGCATGCCGCTGCTGATGTGCATCTCCGGCCTGGGCACGGCGTTCGCGCTGCGGCGGCGCGCGCTGGGAGCCTTCGCCGGGGACCGCGCGAAGCGGCTCCTGGGCCCGTTGGTCTTCGGCATGTTCGTCGTGGTGCCGCCGCAAATCTACGTGGAGCGGCTCCAGCGCGGGACGTTCCAGGGCGGCTATGCGGACTTCTATCCGTCCGTGTTCGGCTTCGTGCCCTACCCCGCCGGCAGTTTCAGTTGGCACCACCTGTGGTTCATCGCGTACCTCTTCGTCTACTGCGTGCTCGCGCTGCCGCTCTTCGCCGCGCTGCGCACGGCGCGAGGCCAGTCCTGGCTCCAGCGCGCCGAGACGTGGCTGAGCCGGGGCTGGAACGTGGCGTGGCTGTTCCTGCCGCTCGCGCTCAACGAGGTGTTGCTGCGCCGCTTCCCCCAGACGCACGCGCTGCTGGACGACCCGCGGGCCTTCATCCACTACGGCCTCTTCTTCCTCGGAGGCCACGTGCTGGGCCGGTGCCCGCGCGTGGTGGAGCACCTGGTGGCCCGGCGCGAGGCGCTGCTGGCCGCCTGCGGCCTGCTCTTCGCCGTCATGGTGCCGCCAAACGAATACCCCTTCCCGCTGGAGACGCTGGGCCGCACCGCGCTGCAGTGGCTCTTCATCTTGACGGCGCTGGCCTGGGCGCGGGCCCGCATCCACGTCCGCCGCCCCTGGCTCCGGCACGCGCGCGAGCGGGCCTACCCCTTCTACATCCTCCACCAGACGAGCATCGTCGCCGTCGGCTTCGCGCTCGTGGACTGGGACGTGGGCCCCGGGAGTCTCCTCCTCGCGGTGCTCACGCTGTCGTTCGGCCTCACCTGGGGCCTGTGTGAAGGGGTGGCCCGGGTGCCCTGGCTGCGAGCGTGCTTCGGGATGCCGGCCCGCTCCAAACGGGCCGCGCCCATCCCCACCGCCGCCCCGGTGCATACTGCCGGATGACGCCCATGA
>NZ_JABXEP010000201.1:0-11857 GCF_013372605.1 Myxococcus sp. AM009 | reverse complement strand
GCGCGCTGGCGGCGGACACGCTGTCCCGCATTGGCAGCCCGGCCGCGGTGCCGGCCCTGTTCGAGCGGCTGGTGGATGAGGACCTGCGCGTGGTGCAGGCCGCGGTGGGCGCCATCCAGTCCCTGGGGAGCGACGCCACGGAGAAGCTGGCGCTGCAGGCGGCCCATTCACCCGATTCGCGCCTGCGCCGCGCGGCGCTGCGCATCATCTCCTACTTCGGTTATTCGAAGGGGCTGGACGTGCTGCTCCAGGCCATGAGGGACTCGGACGAGCGCCTGCGCGACGCGGCCATCTACGGCCTGCCCTTCATCGAGGACCCTCGCGCGGTGGACGCGCTGCTGACGGCCGCCGACCATGAGTCGGAGCGCACGCGCGCGGCGGCGATGCGCGCGTTGGGGCAGACGGAGAAGGAGGCGCGCATCACCTCCACGCTGCTGCGGGGGCTCAATGACCGCGACCCGTGGGTGCGCTACTACGCGTGCCAGGCGCTGGGGAAGTTGAACGAAGAGGCCGCCGCGGACGCCATCGTCGCGCTCGCGGACGACGCCGCGGGCCAGGTGCGCGTGGCGGTGGTGGACGCGCTGGCGCACATGCACACGGAGAGCGCGATGACGGCGCTCCAGCGCGCGGCGGTCAGCGCGGACGCGGACGTGCGGCGCGCCGCCCTGCTGGGGCTGGGCGTGGGCCGGCGTCCGGACGCGCTGCCCGTGCTGCTGGAGGCGGCGAAGTCGGAGGACGCCGCCACCCGGCTCGTCGCGCTGTCCGCGGTGGCGGAGTACGAAGCACCGGAGACGCTGCCCGCGCTGCTGCACGCCGCGGGTGACGGCGATGACAGCGTGCGCAGCGCCGCGGTGGGCTTCATCGCCACGCGCCCCGGCGTGCCAGCCACGCAGGCCCTGGTGTCGCTGCTGGGGGACATGACGCTGCGCGAGCGGGTGGTGAGCGCGCTGGCGCTGCCCCTGGAGGGGCGGTTGCCGGGGCTGCTGGCCGCGCTGGAGGCGGCGGACGAGCTCACCGCGCCACTGCTGGTGGCGGCGCTGGCCCGCATGCGCCGCTCGGACGCGCAAGCCGCGCTCCTGCAGTTGCTGGGCTCCGCCAGTCCCGCGGGCCGGCGCGCCGCGGTGCCGGCGGTGGCGGCGCTGGGGACGTTGGAGGCCCGGGAGGCGCTGGAGCGCGCCTCCACGCAGGACGAGGACCCCGAGGTCCGGCGGGCCTGCCGGCTGGTGCTGAGCCGCTGACGCCACCGCCATGTTCTCACTGCCCATGTCTCCCCAGGTGTTCGCCATCCTGGCCGCGCTCATCGAGCAGCGCGCAGGGCTGCACTACGGCCCCGAGGACCGGGAGCTGCTCGCCGACAAGGTGGCCCCGCGCGCGCTGGACGCGGGCTTCGACTCGCTGCTCGACTACTACTATTTCCTCCGCTACGACCCGGCGGGCTCCGAGGCGCTGGACGCGCTGGTGGACTCGCTGCTGGTCCACGAGACGTACTTCTTCCGGGAGGCCCTGCCGCTGCGGGTGCTGGCCGAGGACCTGCTGGTGCCCGCCGTGCGCGCCGGACGGCGGCCCCGGGTGTGGAGCGCGGCCTGCTCCACCGGAGAGGAGCCCCTCACGCTGGCGATGATGCTCGCGGAGATGGGCGTGCTCGACGGGGTGGAGCTGCTGGCCAGCGACCTGAGCGCCCGCGCGCTGGAGCGGGCCCGCGCCGGGGAGCACAACCTGCGCTCCCTGCGCGCGCTGCCTCCGGGCGTGGAGGGCCGGTGGCTGGAGACGCGCGAGGGGCGCCCGCGCGTGCGGCCGGAGTTGGTGGCCGCCGTGGACTGGCGGCGCGTCAACCTGATGGATGCCGGCGCGGTGGCGCGGCTGGGCGCCTTCGACGCCATCCTCTGCCGCAACGTCCTCATCTACTTCCAGGACTCCACCGCGCGCGGCGTGGTGGAGTCCCTGACGCGCGCGCTCGCGCCCGGGGGGCACCTGCTGGTGGGGACCTCCGAATCCCTGATGCGCTTCGGCACCGCGCTCGACTGCGAGGAGCGGCGCGGCGCCTTCTTCTATACCAAGGCGAGGCCATGACGGCGGTGTCTCCCATTCGCGTGTTGGTGGTGGATGACTCCGCCTTCGCCCGCAAGGTGCTGCGGCAGGTGCTCTCCAGCGCGGAGGGCCTGGAGGTGGTGGGCGTCGCGCGCGACGGCCTGGACGCGCTGGAGAAGGTGGCCGAGCTCTCTCCCGACGTGCTCACGCTGGACCTGGTGATGCCGGGCCTGGACGGGCTGGGCGTGCTGCGCGCGCTCACCACCAGCGCCGCCGCGCCCCGCGTGGTGGTGGTGAGCAGCGCGGGCGAGGAGAGCGAGCTGGCGGTGGCCGCGCTCCAGGCCGGCGCGGTGGAGCTGGTGAACAAGCCCACCGCGCTCGCCACCGAGCGGCTGTATGAGCTGGGCGGCGAGCTGGTGGCGAAGGTCCGCACGGCCGCGGGCGCGGTGGCGCGCGCGCCGCGGGAGCCGGCACCGTCGCCGGAGCCCGCCGCCGCGCCGGTGGCTCGCGTTGCCGCGAAGAGCCTGGTCGTGGTGGGCACCTCCACCGGCGGCCCGCAGGCGCTCACCCGGCTGCTGTCCGAGCTGCCCGTGGACTTCCCCGCGCCGCTGGCGCTCGCGCTCCACATCCCCACGGGCTACACGGAGGCGGTGGCCCGGCGCCTGGACGCGCACTGCGCGCTGGAGGTGCTGGAGGCGGTGGATGGGCTGGAGCTGCGGCCCGGCCGCGTGGTGCTGGCGCGCTCCGGGCAGCACCTCAGGCTGGAGCGCCATGGACCGGTGACGCTCGCGCGGTTGGACCTGCAGCCGCTGCGCGCGCCGCACCACCCCAGCGTGGACGTCCTCTTCGAAAGCGCCGCGCGGAGCTGGGGCTCGGACGTGGTGGGCCTGGTGCTCACCGGCATGGGCGACGACGGCGTCGCGGGCGCCCGGGCCATCCGCGAGGCCGGGGGCACCGTCCTCACGGAGAGCGAGTCCTCCTGTGTGGTGTATGGCATGCCACGCGCCGTGAAGGAGGCCGGGCTGTCGACCGCCAGCGCTCCGCTGGAGGGAATGTTGGCGCTGCTGCGGCGCCACGTGCGCTGACGTCCACCTGTGTTCGAATCCAGGGGGAGTGGATGGCAGCGGGGCGCCGGCTGGGTCAGGATGGCCGGCATGCTCCGTTACGCCGCTGACCGCCGGACGATGCTGTGGTGTCTGGCCATGCCCGTGGTGGCCCTGTCGATGTACGTGGCGCCCGGATGGATTCCCTATCTCTGCCCACTGGCGTGCTACCTGGCGCTGTCGGCGGGCGTTATCGCGCACAACCACAACCACTGCCCCACCTTCCGCAACCGGAAGCTGAACGAGGCCATGGGCATGTGGCTGTCGCTCTTCTACGGATACCCCACCTTCGTCTGGATTCCGACGCACAACCTCAACCACCATAAGTTCGTGAACAAGGCGGGCGACGCCACCATCACCTGGCGCTACTCGAAGAAGCACAACTTCCTGGTGGCCTTCCTCTTCCCCTTCGTCTCCACGTACTGGCAGCAGGAGCCGACGAAGGCGTTCATCGACAAGGCGCGCGCGCGCAACCGCCCGCTGTACCGCCAGATTCTCACCCAGTACGCCGTCTGGGGCGGCACGCACGCGGCGCTGCTGGGGCTGGCCATGGCGATGCACGGCGTGGCCGGCGGCGCGCGCATCTGGGCATTCGCCTTCCTGGTGCCCGCGCTCTTCTCGCTGTGGACCATCATGTTCTTCAACTACATCCAGCACGTCCACACGGACCCCTGGAGCGAGCACGACCACAGCCGCAGCTTCACCGGCCGCCTCATCAACTTCTTCCTCTTCAACAACGGCCTCCACGCCGTGCACCATGAGACGCCGGGCCTGCACTGGAGCCTGCTGCCCGAGGCCCACGCGAAAATCCAGACCGCCATCGCGCCGGCCCTCAAGCCGGTGAGCTTCTTCGGCTGGTGCTTCCGCTCGTACGTGGTGGCGCCCTTCCTGCCCCGCTTCGGCACGGCGCAGGTGGGGCGCGCGCCCTACGAGCCCCCTGAGGGTGTCGCGCTGGACGTGCGCTTCGGGGACGACCTGCAGGCCGTTGACTCGGGCGTCAACGTCGCCCGCGTCTGACGCCGCTTCGTGCCGCCGCGGACACCGCCCGGGGCCCCGGTCGGTGGCCTCTGTCCTTTATTCCCCATCTGTCCACGGAATCTGACCCAGGGGGATTTTCGTCGAGTGGCCGTTTCTCATACTTCGAAGTCGTAGGGTGAGAAGCGCGGTGGGGCGGGCCGGGGGGGATGAAGACCAGGGAGGCTCCGCATGATGACGGCTCCAGGACGCGTGCGTCCTTCACCAGGGCGGGTGGAAGCAACGCCGCGGGTGCTGTGCGTGGGGGCCACGAGCGAATCCTGGTTGGCGCTGTCACGGGCCCTGCGTCCGTTGCGCTGCGTGTCCTCGCAGGTGCCTTCCCTGGAGTCCGCCTTCCTGGAGGTGCAGCACACGCGGCCTTCCCTGGTGCTGGTGCACTGGCGGCAGCTGGTGGCCGGCGCGGGGATGGGCCTGCGCGCGCTGAAGCTGCGCCTGGGGTTGGACGGTCCGCCGGTGGTGCTGGTGGCGGAGCCGGAGACGCCCGCCGAGGTGCTCGAGGTGGGCGACGCGGAGGGCGTCGAGGACTGCCTGCTGTCGCCCCTGCGGACGCACGAGCTGCGCGCGCGGTTGGCGCTGCTGGCGGGCGAAGGCGTCCCGGCCGCGCAGGTGCGCGCGTCCCGCGCCCGTTCGCGCCTGCTGCTGCTGGCCGGCGCCAGTGGCCCCCTGGCGTGGAGCGGGCTGGGCGCCCTGCTGGAGGCGTGTGGCCATCGCATCCTCTACAGCGCCACCGTGGGCGGTGGCGCCGCGCGGGTGGCCGAACACGGCGAGCGGCCCGACCTGGTGTTGTCGCGGCAGGGCGCGCCAGGCACGCCGCGGGGCCTGCCCTCCTCGCGGATACAGCCGCTGCTGGCCGGGGTGCCGTCGCTCACGCTGGACGCGGCCGCGCCGGTGCGTCCGGCCTCGCTGCTGTCCCGTATCCACGCGCTGCTGGGGCGGGAGGAGGCCTCGCTGCGCGCCGAGGCGCGGGTGCGCTTCTGCTGTCCGGTGTCCTTCGGTGAAGCGGGGCCGCGCGGCGCGGAGTGGCGCTCCGGTGTGTCCAGCGCGCTGAGCCCCGGCGGCCTCCTGGTGCGCACGCTGGTGCCGGCGAAGGCGGGGACGGCGGTGGCGCTGCACATCCTGCTGCCCACCCTGGGTGAGCGCCTGGAGACGCACGGCGTGGTGGCCTGGGCCCACGCCTACGCGCCTCGTGGCGGCGTGTCCCACCCCTATGGCATGGGGGTGCGCTTCCTGGGCATGGGCCCACCGCGCCTCATGCAGTTGCGCCAGCTGTGCCAGGCGGAGGTGCGCCCGTGACAGCGCCAGGCGCACCGAAGCGCAAGAAGGTCCTGCTGGTGGATGACTCGGACACCGTCCTGCTGCTCCAGCGGATGTTGCTGGCGGAGCTGGGGCACGACGCCATCGTCGCGCGGGACGGGCTGGAGGCGCTGGCGCGCGCGGAGCAGGAGCGGCCGGACCTGGTCTTCCTCGACGTGCTGATGCCGCACCTGGACGGACTGGAGACGTGCCGGGTGCTGCGCGGCCGGGAGCCGACGCGGCGCACGCCCATCATCCTCTGCAGCGCCAGCGCCGAGGCGCGCAGCGTGCGCGCGTGCTTCAACAGCGGCTGCAATGACTTCGTGGCCAAGCCCTTCGACGGCGCCGCGCTGGTGGCCCTGCTGCGGCGCTACCTGGACTAGTCGCGCGGACCGCCGGTGGGAGGCATGGGCGGCCGGGCCGGCATGGAGCGGCGCGGCAGCGTCACGGTGAAGGTGGTGCCCTCCAGTTCGTCGGAGCGGACCTCGATGGTGCCGCCGTGCGCCTGGATGATTTCCCGGACGATGAAGAGCCCCAGCCCATAGCTCATCTTCAGCGTGCGCGAGCTCTGCGGGCCGCCGCGGAAGGGCTCGAAGAGGTGGGGCAGCAGGTGGTCCGGGATGGGGCGGCCGGCGTTGTGCACCTCCAGCACCACCTGGGTGCGCAGCCCGTGCGCCGTCAGCCGCACTGGCGTCTCTGGCGGGCTGTACTTGAGCGCGTTCTCCACCAGGTTGGACGTCACCTGCGCCAGCCGGTCCGGGTCCCAGACGCCCTGGGTGTTGCCCTTGTGGTCCACCTGGACGGTGCGCTGGGGGAAGGCCACGCCGAACTCGTGGGCCACCTTGGCCGCCAAATCCTTCAGCTCCACCGGCCGGGGCTCAATGGCCACGCCGCCCATCAGCCGCGTGCGCGTGAAGTCCAGCAGCAGCCGGGTGAGCCGTTCGATGCGCACCGCCGCGGTGGCGATGCGCTGGCTGGTGCGCTGCGCGTCCTCGTCGGTGCCGCCCGCGGCGAGCACGCGCGACCAGTTCATGATGGCGCCCAGCGGGCTGCGGATGTCATGGGTGACGATGCCCATGAGCTGCTCCTGGAACTCGGAGTGCCGCCGGGCTTCCTCCTCCGCCCACTTGCGCTGGGTGATGTCGCGGCTGATGCCGAACAGGCCGAACACCTTGCCCTCGCCGTCACGCAGCACGCCCTTGGTGGACAGCCACACGCGCGGCCCCTCCACGCCCGGCTGCGCGTCCTCGTAGGTGACGGTGCGGCCGAAGGCGAACACCTCGCGGTCATTCGCCGCGTTGGTGCGCGCCACCGCCGGGTCGAACAGCTCCAGGTCCGTGCGCCCCACCACGTCCTCGGAGCGGTAGCCCACGGCCTTCGCGCCCGCCGCGTTCATCATCGTGAAGCGGCCGTCCAGGTCCTTCGTGTAGACGGCGTCCGTGGTGCCTTCCAGGATGGCGCGGAACACCTCGCCGTTGCGGCGCAGCGCCTCGCGCGTCTTGCGCTCCTCGGTGATGTCGCGGCAGTGCACCAGCAGGCCGCCCTCCACCGGGCGCACGCGCACGTCGAAGCACGTCTCCGCTTCCGGCCAGGCGTGCTCGTAGCGGACGGAGGGCTGCTCGGCCACGGGCTGTTCGAAGCGCAGGTGACGGCCCAGCTCCAGCAGCTCCGGGCACACCCGGCGCACGTCGTCCTGCAACCGCGCCGCGCCGCCGAGCAGCCGGGCCATGTCTGGATTCACGTACGCCAGACACCACCGCGCATCGAGCAGGAAGAAGGCGTCCGGGAGCGCCTCCAGCAGCGTCTGCAGCAGCTCGGGGGACGGTGCCTCGGCGGACGGCTCGGTCAGAGGACGCTGGCGCTTCTTGGCGGGGGTGGGGGGCATGCCTCTTCGGTTTCGGCGGTGGGGATGGAACCATACCCCGCTCTCCGCCCCGCGCGATGCCAGGCAGGCATCGGCACACCGCGCGTCACGCCCGTTGCCTGGAAGGGAGGCGACCGCCCCCTCCAGGGTGCACCCGTGACAGAGGAATGCGACCCGGGTGGATGCAACACGGGGTGAAACAAGAATTTCAGGAAGTCACTTTCGAGGGAGGGTGGAGAAAGTCAGGCACGCGGTGGCTCACGCGCTCCTGTCGGGGTGCTCCGCTTCGTCCTTCTCGAAGAGGCTCTCCAGCTCCTTGCGGGCCTTGTCGGCCAACTCCACGAGCTTTTGCTCGTCGCGGTGGAACCGGGCCGTCTCGCGCAGGAGGCGCTCGTCGTGTTCCAGCATCCGCTCCCGGGCGCGCCGGCTCTCTGAATATGTGAGGCCCAGCTCCTGGAGCACCTCGGTGCCCAGCTCCAGGCTGTCCAGGAACGTCTCACGCATCACCCGTTCGATGCCCAGGTCCAACAACTGGTAGGCATGCACGCGGTTGCGCGCGCGGGCGAACAGCGTGAGGTGAGGAAAGTGTTGGCGCACCGCGCGCGCGGTGCGCAGCGACGCTTCGACGTCGTCGATGGCGAGCACGAACACCTTGGCCTTGTCCGCGCGGGCCGCGCGCAGCAGGTCCAGACGGGAGGCGTCCCCGTAGAAGACCTGGCTGCCGAAGCGCTTCATGAAGTCAATCTGCTCCGGGCTGGCGTCAATCGCGGTGAAGCCAATGCGCTTGGCGCGCAGCAGGCGGCCCACCACCTGCCCCACGCGGCCGAAGCCGGCGATGATGACGGGGTTGTCCTCCGTGGGCGCCACGTCGTACTCGCGCCCCGCGGACTTCGGCTTGAGGCGCGGGCGCACCCAGCGCTCGTGCGCGGCGTACAGCACCGGCGTGGTGGCCATGGACAGGCCCACCACCACCACGAGCAGCTCCGACAGCGAGCGCTCCATGACGTGCTGAGCGGTGGCGAGCGAGAAGAGCACGAAGGCGAACTCGCCGCCCTGGGAGATGACGACGGCCAGGTCGAGCGCCGGCTCGCGCTGCCCCAGGGTCATCCGCCCCAGCCCGTAGAGCACCGCCCCCTTGAGGGCCACCAGCCCCAGCACCAGCCCGAAGACGAGCAGCGGCTTCTGGAGGATGAGGCTCAGGTTCACCGACATGCCCACGCTGATGAAGAACAGGCCCATCAGCAGGCCCTTGAAGGGCGCCAGGTCCGCTTCCAGCTCGTGGCGGTACTCGGAGTCCGCCAGCAGCACGCCGGCGAGGAAGGCCCCCAGCGCCATGGACAGGCCCACCGCGTTGACGAGCGACGCGGTGCCCACCACCAGCAGCAGCGCGGTGGCGGTGAACAGCTCCTGGCTGTGGGTGGCCGCCACGGCGCGGAACACCGGGCGCACCAGGTAGCGGCCGCCCAGCACCACCGCCACCAGCACACCCACGTCCATGAGGAGGATGAGCCACACGGGGCTGGGGGAGGGCGCGCCGCCGTCGCCCAGCAGCGGCAGCAGGGCCAGCAGCGGCACCACGGCCAGGTCCTGGAAGAGGAGGATGCCGAAGGCCAGTTGGCCATACGGCGTGGTGAGCCGGTTGCGCTCGGCCAGCAGTTGCAGCGCGAAGGCGGTGGAGGACAGCGACAGGCCGAAGCCCGTGACGATGGCCGCGCCCCGCGGCAGGCCGCACAGCAGCCCCACGCCGGCGAGCAGCGCGCCGGTGAGCAGCACCTGCGCGCCGCCCACGCCGAAGACGGAGCGGCGCAGCGCCCACAGCCGGCTGGGGCGCAGCTCCAGGCCAATGACGAACAGCAGCAGCACCACGCCCAGCTCCGCCACGTGGAAGATGTGCTCCACGTCGCTGATGAGCTTCAGCCCCCAGGGGCCAATGGCCGCGCCCGCCGCCAGGTAGCCCAGCACGGAGCCCAGCCCGAGCCGCCGCGAGAGAGGCACCGCCAGAACCGCCGCCGCGAGGAACACGAGCGCCTGCTGCAGGAAGGACATGCGGCTTCCTTGCACGGACGCGCAGGTGGCGGCAATTCGGCGCGGCGCCCCGCGGGCTCAGGCGTCCGTGGCCCCGCGCCCGAGCGGCGGTGGTGCCGGGAGCGACGCCGAGCCGCCCGTGGAGGGCAGGGTGAAGGTGAACACGCTGCCTTCGCCCAGGGTGCTCTCCGCCTGGATGCCACCGCCGTGGGCTTCGACGAGGCCCTTGGCGATGGCCAGGCCCAGCCCGGTGCCGCGGCTGGCCGCGTCGCGGGCCTGCCAGTAGCGGTCGAAGATGTGGGGCAGCGCGTCCGGGTCGATGCCGGCGCCGGTGTCGCGCACGTGGACGGACACCTCGCCGCCGCGCGCCCGCGCGCCCAGCATCAGGTCGCCTCCGGTGGTGGTGAACTTCACCGCGTTGCCCAGCAGGTTGCCCAGCACCTGGAGCACCCGCACCTTGTCGCAGCGCACGCGCACGTCCGCGCCGGGGAGCTCCACGGACAGGTGCAGGCCCTTGGCCTCCGCCAGCGGACGGATGGAGTCCAGCGCCTCGGTGAGCAGCCCCGCCACGCCGTGCTCGCCCCACTCCAGCGGCAGCCCGCCCGCCTCCAGCCGGCCCCAGTCGAGCAGGTCGGAGATGAGGCGCGACATGCGCTCGGTGGCGTCCTGGATGCGGGTGGCCTGCTTGGCCACGCTTTCGCCGCCCGGCTTCGCCCCCGCGCCGCGCAGCAGCAGCGCCGCGCCCAGCTGCACCACGCCCAGCGGGTTCTTCAAGTCGTGCGACACCACGGCCAGCAAATCTTCCCGGGCGCGCGCCGCGCGCCGGGACTCACCCACCAGCCGCGCGTTGTCGATGGCGAGGCTGGCGCGCAGGCAGAGGTCCTCCGCCAGCGCCAGGTCGTCCGGGCCATAGCGGCGCCCGGAGCCCGAGGACACGAAGGTGACGGCGCCCAGCGTGTGGCCGCGCGCGCGCAGGGGCACAATCATGTACGAGCGCGCCTGGAGCAGCCGCAGCAGCGCGGGGTGCGCGGGCTCCGCGGCGGCGGCGCGCAGCAGCGAGTCCGTCACCGCCGGCACCAGCTCCGGCTCCCCGGTGCGCAGCACGCGCAAGAGGCCCACGGGGGCGTCGTCCCGCAGCTCGATGCGCGTCGGCAGCGCGCCCGCGCGCTCCTGCTGCGTCGGGTCCAGGCAGGCCGCCGCCACGCGCGTCACCCAGGGGCCCTGCTCCAGCGCGTCCACCAGGCACCAGTCCGCCATGTCCGGCACCGTCAGGTGCGCCAGCAGCGTGTACATGCCCTGCGGGTCCGGCGGGTGGGTGAAGAGCGTGGTCATCGCCTGGTAGAGGAAGGAGCGGCGGCGCTCGGCCTGCTCCACCTCCGCCCGCGCGGCCAGCTCCAGCTCCATGGCGCGGGAGAACACGGCCTCCGCGTCGGTGAGGGCGCGCGCCGTCACCAGCACGCAGCACGGCCCGCCATCCTCCGAGGGCAGCGGACTGAGCACCAGCGCGTGACGCCGGAGGCCCGCCTGCGTGGCCCAGGGCGCTTCCAGCTCGCAGGTGTCCTGGAGGCGCATCACCCGCGCGCGCGCCGTCTCCAGTCGCGCCAGCTCCTCGGGTGGGAAGCCGAGCTCACCCCAGTGCCTGCCCACCAGCTCCTGGGGGAGCCGGCCCACTGTCTTCGCGCCCGCCTGACTGCACACCAGCACCCGTCCCGTGTCGTCCAGGACGTACGACGGGTCGGGGAGCGCGGAGAAGACGGTGGCGAGGGAAGCGGGGAGTCGAGCTGCCATGAGGGAGAACTGGCTGGGGATGTGCCCCCATCATGACACCGCCCGGACACAGGGCCATCCCGACGCCGGGCGATTCCTGCGGATGTTCCAGAATCCAATATTCTGGAGCGTGTAACTCAGACTCCCGGAGTACCCCGGAGCGCCAGGGAGAGCCTGCTCGCCATGTCGGGCAGGGCGACGACTTCGTGGGCCAGGTTGGCGCCCACCACCACGCCGGGCATGCCGTAGACGACGGAGGACTGCTCGTCCTGGGCCAGGATGTGGCCTCCGGCGCCGTGGAGCTCGCGCACGCCTTCCAGGCCATCCTGGCCCATGCCGGTGAGGATGACGGCGAACGACGCGGGCCCATAGGCGCGGGCCACCGAGCGGAACATCCACGTCGCGGACGGCCGGAAGCCATTCACCGGCGCGGCCCGGGAGACCTCCGCCCGGCCCTCGCCCCGCACGCCCAGGTGGCGATCATCCGGCGCCAGATACACGTGCCCGGGGAGCAGGGGCTCGCCATCCTCCGCCACCTTCACGGACAAGGGGCCCGCGGTGCGCAGCCACTGCGCCAGGCCCTCGCTGAAGCCAATGGCGATGTGCTGCACCACCAGCAGGGGCACGGGGAAGCTCGCGGGCAGCTCTGACAGCAGGCGGAAGAGCGCGGCCGGGCCGCCCGTGGAGGCGGCCAGGGCCACCACGCCGGGGCGCGTGGGCGACACGGGCGGCGCGGGCGGGG
>NZ_JABXEP010000200.1:0-11893 GCF_013372605.1 Myxococcus sp. AM009 | reverse complement strand
GGCCCCCACGGCGCCCCCCACCGGCGCCAGGGAGCCCGCGCCTCCGAAACCACAGCGCGCGCAAGAGACCCGCAGGCAGCAGCAGGAGGACGAGGACATGGAGGGCGTTCAGCGGCTGGTGTCGCGCAAGGTGGAGCGGGTGCTGGAGCAACTGGGGACGCTCGCCACGCGGGCGCGCTCGGGCGAGGAAGTCCCCACCATCACCGTCACGCTCCACCTGGCGCACGGCCATTCGATGACGGGCGAGGTGGTGGACTACGTGCCCCGCGAATCGGTGCTGATGGCCCTGGGCAAGGAGGGGCTGCGCCGCTCGGAGTCGGTGGCCTACGTGGACCTGTCCACGGTGGTGGCGGTGGCGGTGGGCAACGCGGAGAAGCTGCTGGAGCTGACGCAGCTCGTGCGGCCCAACCCCACGCGGCAGGACGTAGTGACGCTGCTGGAGAAGCTGCCCCACGCCCTCACCGAGCAGTTCTGGCCGGGCGAGGCGTCCCTGGGCGGCAAGCCCCTGCGCTTCGAGGTGGAGTGGGTGGGCCTGGATGACGAGCCGGGCCGCCGCGCGCTGGAGTCCGCCGTGAATGTCACCAGCCATGCCTTGCGCGCCCTGGCCCAGGAGCAGGGCCGCGAGGTGCTGCGCCGCATCACCTCCGTGCGCTTCCTCAAGGGCCAGGGCACCCGCGCCACCGTGGAGGGCGAAACGGGCACGGTGACGGTGGGCCCGGGTGAGCCCACCGTGTCCGCCTTCCGCAAGGCCTTCGCCGCCGGCATCAAATGACGGGCAGCGACGCCGGCTCGGCCCCCAGCGGGAAGGCCGCGTCGAGGAGGGCCCGCTCGTCGGCGGTCAGCGCCAGCGACGCGGCGGCGGCGTTGTCGCGCGCGTGGGCTTCCCGGCTCGCCTTGGGAATGGCGAACAGCGACGGCCCGCGCACCAGGAACCGGAGCGCCACCTGGTACGGCGTGACGCCGTGCGCGCGGGCAATGGCGCCCAGCACCCTCCCACCCCGGCTGTCGGGTCGGGGGAAGCGGCCGTTGCCGAAGGGGCTGTAGCCCACCACCGCCACGTCGTGGGCTTCGCACCAGGGCAGGACGGCGTGTTCGATGGCGCGCTCCTCCAGGTGGTAGAGCACCTGGTTGCAGGCGATGCGCCCGGGCCCCGCGAGCGCGAGCGCCTCCTCCAGGTCCTCCACCCCGAAGTTGCTCACGCCCCAGGCGCGAATCTTTCCATCCGCCACCAGCTTCTCGAAGGCGCGCACCGTCTCCTCCAGGGGGTGCGAACCCGGCCAGTGCAGCAGGTAGCAGTCGAGGTGGTCCGTGCGCAGCCGCTTCAGGCTCCGCTCACAGGCGGCGAGCGTGCCCGCGTAGGAAGCGTTGGACGGCATCACCTTCGACACCAGGAAGACGTCGCCACGCCGGCCCGCGATGGCCTCGGCGACGATGGACTCCTCCACCTTGCCGTGGCCGTACAGTTCAGCGGTGTCCACGTGTGTCATTCCCAGGTCCAACCCGGCGCGAAGGGCGCGGATGGCGCCTGCCCGGTCGTCCTCCTCCATCTGCCAGGTCCCCTGGCCCAGGACGGGCACGGACACCCGTGTGCTTCCAAATGGACGCTGCTCCATGGCACTCCCCCTGACTCCGCGTATGGCCTGCTTCGAGAGGATTAATACTGCATCAACGCACACGCAGGCGGCCGGTGCGCGGGTTGGACGCTCGCGTTAGTCTCCGCCGGTGTCTTCCCCCGTGAACGATTCGAAGAGCAGCGCCTCCCCTGGCGTCACCTTGGGGCGCCTGCTGAAGCTCGCGCGCCCGGAGCTGCTGCCACTGGCAGCGGGCACCTTCTTCCTCCTCATCAACAGCGGCGCCACGCTGGCCTACCCCCGCGCCATTGGCGACCTGGTGGACCAGGCCCTCACCGCGCGCGACCGGTATGTGGTGGACCGGCTCGCGATGCTGATGCTCGCCGTGTTCACGGTGCAGGGCCTCGCCATGGCGCTGCGCATCTACCTCTTCACCAGCGCGGGCGAGCGCGTGGTGGCGCGGCTGCGCAAGGACCTCTTCGGCGCCCTGCTGTCCCAGGAGGTGGGCTTCTTCGACTCGCGCCGCACGGGCGAGCTCACCAGCCGGCTCTCCTCGGACACCACCGTCCTGCAGACGACCGTCACGGCCAACGTGTCCATGATGCTGCGCTACGTCGTCACGGCCCTGGGCGGCGTGGGCCTGCTGCTCTACACGTCCGTCCAGCTCACGCTGGTGATGTTGGCCGTCATCCCGCCCGTGGCCATTGGCGGTGTGTTCTACGGGCGCCGGGTCCGGGTGATTTCCCGTCAGGCCCAGGACGCGCTCGCCGCCAGCGGCGAGGTGGCCGAGGAGGACTTGTCCGGCATCCGCACCGTGCGCTCCTTCGCCGCGGAGCGGCACGAGGTGGAGCGCTACAGCGTCGCCGTGGAGCGCTCCTTCACGCTGGCCAAGAAGCGCGCGCTCCAGACCTCCGTCTTCATGGGCGTGGCCTCCATCGCGGGGTATGGCTCCATCGCCGCGGTGCTCTGGTACGGCGGCCGGCTGGTGGTGGACGGCGGCCTCTCCGTGGGCGAGCTCACCTCGTTCCTCATCTACACCATGCTGGTGGCCTTCTCGTTCAGCGGCATCGCGGAGCTGTGGGCGGACTTCATGCGCGCCAGCGGCGCCGCCGAGCGCGTCTTCGAGCTGCTGGACCGCAAGCCCGCCATCGGCGCCGGCGGCGAGCAACTGACCGACCTGCGCGGGCACGTCCAGTTCCGCGGCGTGCACTTCGCCTACCCCAGCCGTCCCGACGTGCCGGTGCTCCAGGGCCTGGACTTGGAGCTGCGGCCGGGAGAGGTGGTGGCGGTGGTGGGCCCCTCCGGCGCGGGCAAGTCCACGCTGGCCTCCCTGCTGTCGCGCTTCTACGACCCGCAGAACGGCGAGGTGCTGCTGGACGGCCATCCGCTCACCGCCCTGGAGCCGGAGTGGCTGCGCCGCAACATCGGCATGGTGGCGCAGGAGCCCCAGCTCTTCTCCTGCTCCATCGCGGACAACATCCGCTACGGCCGGCCCGGCGCCACCGACGCCCAGGTGGAGGAGGCCGCCCGCGCCGCCAATGCCCACGCGTACATCGAGCGCTTTCCGGAAGGCTACGGCACCCAGGTGGGCGAGCGAGGCGTGCAGCTGTCCGGTGGCCAGAAGCAGCGGGTCGCCATTGCCCGGGCGGTGCTGAAGGACCCTCGCCTGCTCATCCTCGACGAGGCCACCAGCGCCCTGGACGCGGAGAGCGAGCACCTGGTGAAGGATGCGCTGGAGCGCCTGATGAAGGGCCGCACCACGCTCATCATCGCCCACCGCCTGTCCACCGTGGCCAACGCGGACCGGGTGCTGGTGCTCGACGGCGGCGTCGTCATCCAGAGCGGCACCCACGCCGCCCTCATGAGCCAGGAGGGCCTGTACCGGCGCCTGGTGGAGCGGCAGTTTGTCGCAGCCTGAACGCCTGGTGCCCACACGGCTCTCGCCACGCACCTGGCGACAGTGGCGCGCCCGCGGGCTCCCGGTTAAGTCTGGGGCTCCGAAAGGAGGTGATGCCTTGAACGACAGCAACTCCAAGGCGTCCACCTCCGCTTCGCTGGCCTGAGAAGGCGCCGAGGCGGTGGCAGACGCTGGCAGTTCCGGGCCCGTTTCCCGCGAGGGGGACGGGCCTTTTTGCGGCGGCTCGGGAATGCCGGCCCCCCCCTCCTGTTCGGAGCGCGCCGGGGGGAGAGGCCGACCCAACACGTTTCATCCGGGAGTTTCCGCCGTGTCCATCACCCCATGCCCCAGCCCGCTGCCCACCGCCCTCCGGGACGAGGAGTCCGTGGACTCGCAGCGCAACCTCTTCTGCCCCAACTACGACGCCTGCCTGCACCTGGTGGTGAAGCGGGGCTGGGAGGGCTGGAGCTGCCGGAACTGCGACTTGCGCAAGTTTCGCGTCGGGCAGCCGACCGCCCAGGAGTTCGCGGTCGCCCGGCCGGGTGGTTGGGACGGCAACTGACGCCGCCCCTCGGTCCCCAGCGGGCGGCCGTCCACCGGAAACAGAATAATTGACGCATCCCTGCCTCAGTTGGCAGAACGGGACATGCGCTCCAAGAAAACCAAGTTCATCTTCGTGACGGGCGGAGTGGTCAGCTCCCTCGGCAAGGGCCTCGCCTCCGCTTCGATTGGCGCCCTGCTGGAGAACCGTGGGCTGGCCGTCACCCTCATCAAGCTGGACCCCTACATCAACGTGGACCCGGGCACGATGAGCCCGTTCCAGCATGGCGAGGTGTTCGTCACCGAGGACGGCGGTGAGACGGACATGGACCTCGGCCACTACGAGCGGTTCACCAACGCGCGGATGAGCCGGCTCAACAACTTCACGTCCGGCCGCATCTACCACGCCGTCATCATGAAGGAGCGGCGGGGCGAGTACCTGGGCAAGACGGTCCAGGTGATTCCGCACGTCACCGACGAAATCAAGTCCAGCATCCGCCAGGCGGCGCAGGACGCGGACGTCGTCATCGTCGAGGTCGGCGGCACCGTGGGCGACATCGAGTCGCTGCCCTTCCTCGAGGCCATCCGGCAGATGCGCTACGACGTGGGCAGTGAGAACGTCGTCTACGTCCACCTCACGCTCTTGCCGTACATCGGCGCGGCCGGCGAGGTGAAGACCAAGCCCACGCAGCACTCGGTGATGAAGCTGCGGGAGATTGGCATCCAGCCCGACTTCCTCGTGTGCCGCACCGACCGCGAGGTGTCCCGCGAGCTGAAGGACAAGATTGCCATGTTCTGCAACGTGGACACGCGCAGCGTCTTCACGTCGCCGGACGTGCGCAGCATCTACGAGCTGCCGCTGGAGCTGCACCGCCAGGGCCTGGACGAGCGGCTCGCGGAGGTCCTCAACATCTGGAGCCGGGCGCCGCACCTGGAGCGCTGGGAGAACATCATCCGCAAGGTGTACGAGCCCGCGCGCGGCCAGGTCCGCATCGCCATTGTGGGCAAGTACGTCAACCTCACGGAGAGCTACAAGAGCCTCAACGAGGCGCTGCTGCACGGCGGCATCGCCAACGACGTGAAGGTGAACCTGCACTTCGTCGACAGCCAGGACGTCGAGGAGCAGGGCGCGGAGAAGCTGCTGGCCGGCGTGGACGCCATCCTGGTGCCTGGCGGCTTCGGCGTGCGCGGCACCGAGGGCAAGATTTCCGCCGTGCGCTACGCGAGAGAGAAGAAGGTGCCCTTCTTCGGCATCTGCCTGGGCCTGCAGATGGCCGTGGTGGAGTTCAGCCGCGGCGTGCTGGGCCTGTCCACCGCCAACAGCCTGGAGTTCAACGAGCACACGCCGCACCCGGTGGTGACGCTCATGGAGAGCCAGGTGAAGGTGCAGGACAAGGGCGGCACCATGCGCCTGGGCAGCTACGCCTGCGCGCTGAAGCCCGGCTCGCTCGCCCACCAGCTCTACGGACAGGACACCATCCAGGAGCGCCACCGCCACCGCTACGAAGTGAACAACGCCTACCGGGGCAAGCTGCAGGAGGCGGGGCTGGTCATCTCCGGCGCCAACCCCGAGCTCAACCTGGTGGAGATGATTGAGCTGGCGGACCACCCCTACTTCGTCGGCTGCCAGTTCCACCCTGAGTTCAAGAGCAAGCCCTTCGCACCCCACCCCCTCTTCTCCGGCTTCATCCGCGCGGCGCTCGCCCAGCGGGACACGGCGGCCGGCCAGGTGTCCGCATGAGCGCCCCCAACCCCATCGAGCTGTGTGGCTTCAAGGTCGGCCAAGGCCAGAAGCTGTTCGTCATCGCCGGCCCCGACAGCATCGAGTCCGAGGACATGGCCCTGCGCCATGCCCGCCTCCTGAAGGAAATCACCGGCCGGCTCGGCGTCCCGTACGCCTTCAAGTGCTCCTACGACAAGGCCAACCGCACCAGCGGCAAGTCCTTCAGAGGCCCGGGTCTCAAGGAAGGCCTGAGAATCCTGAAGAGAATCCGGGATGAAGTGGGAGTTCCCGTTCTCACGGACGTCCATGAGACGAGCCACGTCGGGCCAGCCTCGGAAGTTGTGGATATCATCCAGATACCGGCCTTCCTGTGCCGGCAGACGGACCTGGTGGAAGCCGTGGCGCGGACTGGCAAGGGCGTCAATCTGAAGAAGGGGCAGTTCGTGGCGCCCAAGGACATCGTCCACTCGGCGCGCAAGGCCTTCGAGGCCGGCAACCCCAACGTGCTCGTCACCGAGCGCGGTTCGACCTTCGGCTACAACAACCTGGTGGTGGACATGCGCGGCCTCGCGCAGATGCGCGACGCCGGCCTCGCCGTGTGCTTCGACGCCACCCACTCCGTTCAGCTCCCCAGCGCCGGAAACGGCGAGACGGCGGGCGAACGCCGCTTCGTGTCCTTGCTGGCCCGCTCCGCCGCGGCCGCCGGGATTGACGCGTTGTTCACGGAAGTCCACGAAGATCCGGATCGTGCCCTGTGTGACGGTCCCTGTTCGCTGAATCCACAGATGTTTGAAGACGTGGTACGAAACGTGCTGAGCATCCGCCGGGTGTTGGGACACGAGCCGGGTTGATGCGTCAGCAAACAAGGGAGTCGAGCAAGCCATGGTGACGGACGCCCTTTCCAGACTGGGAACGGAAGAGCTGGCGTCCCGTGCTGCGCGCGTGCGGCTGCTCGTCTTCGACGTGGACGGGGTGCTCACCGACGGCGGCCTCTACTACGGCCAGGACGGCGAGCTGATGAAGCGCTTCGACGTCAAGGACGGCCATGCGCTCGTCATGGCCCGGCTGTCCGGGTTGCCCGCCGCCATCATCACCGCCCGCACCTCCGGCATCGTGGAGAAGCGCGGGCAGGAGCTGGGCCTGGCGGCCGTGTTCCAAGGCCGCCGTGACAAGTCGGCCGCGCTCAAAGAGCTGCTCACCCAGTTGGACGTGCCCCTGGACGCCTGCGCTTACATGGGTGACGACCACAACGACCTGGGTCCACTTTCAATGGTGGCTCTTTCCGCTTGTCCTGCGGATGCGGTCCCCGAGGTGCGCCGAGAGGCCCACTTCGTTACCCAGAGCCCTGGCGGCCGAGGCGCCGCTCGGGAGCTCGTGGAGCTGTGTCTCAAGGCCAGTGGCCGCTGGGACGACGCAGTGGGTCTGATGAGAGGGTCTGATAGGCGCGGTACTCAGTGAGGTTGAAGAAAACCCGTGTTCAAGGTAGGTGAATAGTTCCATGGGCAGCGGAATGATGCAGCAAGAGGGGAGTACGGCGATGACGGACCAGCTCTACACGACGCACGACATCAGTCGTTTGCTTCAGGTGGATCCGTCCACGGTGAGCAAGTGGATTGACCGTGGCATCCTGATGGCGTTCAGGACGCCGGGCGGCCACCGCCGCGTGCGGTCGGCGGACCTGCGCACGTTCCTCATCACCCATCAGATGCCGGTTCCCGAGGAGCTCGGCAGCGGCACGGTGCGCCTGCTCGCGGTGGATGACGAGCGCCCGGTGCTGGACGCCATCAAGCGCGCGTTCAAGCCGTTCGCGGCCCAGGTGGAGCTGCAGACGACGACGAGCGGCGTGGAGGCCCTGCTGCTCGTGTCCGAGCAGAAGCCACACGGCATGATCATCGACCTCAACATGCCGGACATCGACGGCCTGGAAGTCTGCCGCCGCATCCGCGCGCGCAAGCAGATGGAGGGCGTGCGGCTCATCACCATGACGTCCGCGCATACGCCCGAGGTCGTGGAGCAGTCGAAGCAGGCCGGCGCGCTGGCGTGCATGGCGAAGCCGCTGGACGTGCAGCAGGTGCTGGAGCTGTTCCGCGTTCCGCTGGCGCTCAGCGCCAAGCGGTAGGACAGGCAGGGCTTCCGCCTTGCTCGCGGAAGCCCTGGGCAGGGATTTCAGTGGGAGGCAGGTGACCTCCCAGGCCCGCGGTGTGCGCCCGCGGCTTCAGCCCTGGACCTTGACTTCGATGACGCGGGGCTTGGACTCCTCGCGCCGAGGCAAGGTCAGCGTCAACACGCCCTGCTCGTAGCGGGCCTCCACCCGGCTTGCGTCCACCGTGTCAGGCAGCGCGAAGGAGCGGGCGAGTGTCCCGAAGGCGCGTTCCTGGCGGCGCACGTTGACGCCCTCCGCGCGCGGCTCGGCCTTGCGCTCGGCCTGCACGGTGAGGATGTCCTTCTCCACCGTCACCTGGATGGCCTTCGCGTCCAGCCCGGGCATGTCCAGTTGCAGGGTGAGGCCGCTCTCGGATTCGGTGATGTCCGCGGCCGGCGTGCGCTCACGCGGGGCCTGGCGCCACATGGGCTGCGTCAGCTCGCGGAAGAGCGCGTCGACATCGCGCATCAGCGGGTTCACCACGACGGCGGAGTTGAACGGATTGCGAGCCTGCATGGTCGTCTCCTGTTCGTGACGTCCTCGCGGACGCACGGCATGAATGAGCCTGGGTTGTTCTGGTTCGCGGTCGCCGCGGTGCCCCCCACCGGGGCTCCAGCGCCGCCTCACACGACTCAAGAGAACCATGCTTCGGAGCGTGTCAAGCAACGCCCCGGCGGCTTCCGCCGGCGCCGCGTTTCACGCCCGCCTGCCCGCCCTCCAGGCCGCCTCAGTCGTCGTCGCGGCCCAGGTGCACGGCGAAGCGCTCCTCGTCGCGGGACACCTGCACCGTCCAGGGACGGCAGCACACCGGGCAGTCCTCGATGTACGTCTCCGAGGCCACCCCAATGGGGTCCACGGCGACCTCCACTTCCTCACCACAGTAGGGGCAGAGCTGGGTAGCGGCTTCCGCGAAGGGCTGCATGGCTGGGCCTCCTCATCACGGACGCAGCGTCCGCGCATCTAGACGGTAGAATGCCGGGCCATGGCCTCTCCTTCCCGGAATCGCATTGGCGACATCCTCGTCAAGGCACGCGTCATCGACGACTTGCAGCTGCGCAGCGCACTGGCCACCCACGAGCAGTGGGGCGGACGGCTGTCGCGCATCATCGCGGACCTGGGGCTGGCCACCGACGACGTCATCACCGAGGCCATCTGCCAGGGCCTGGGAATGCAGCGCATCCAATTGGGCAACGTCACGCGCGACGCGGGCGCGCTCTCGCGCGTGGACGTGAGCCTCGCCGAGCAGAAGGCCGTCTTCCCGGTGTCGCTCAAGGACAACGGCAAGACGCTGGTGCTGGCCATGGCGGACCCCACGGACCTCGGCACCCTGGACCAGGTCGCGGCGAAGAGCCGCGCCCGCGTGGTCGTCATGGTGGCGGGCGAGCGTGAAATCGAGCACGCCATCCTCCGCCACTACCGCGGCCAGGAGCCCGTCATCAGCACGCGCTTCGGCGGCGAAAAGCGCCCGAGCAGCTCGGACGCGCAGGATGACGAGGACGACCTCAAGGTCGTCGACATGAGCGGCAACACGGTGGTGAAGCGCATCGCCGACATCACGCCGCCCGCGCCCCCCGCGGCGCCTCCGCCCGCGCCTCGCGCGCCGGAGCGCGCCCCTGAGCCAGGCGCTGGCGCCAGCGCCGCGGACATCCTCGACGAGATTCTGGCGGGTGGCGCGCCCACCAACGAGTGGACGGACGAGGACCTGAAGCGGCTGCAGACGGTGCAGCAGAACCAGGAGAAGAGCTCCAAGATTCTGCGCGCGCTGCTCGAGCTGCTGCTGGAGAAGAACCAGCTCCAGCAGCGCGAACTGGCGGCGCGGATGCGGCTGTAGGGCGCGCCCTCAGCCGGCCCCTCAGCCCGCTTCCAGCAGCTCGCGGCCGGTGAGTCCCAGCAGGTAGAGGATGCTGTCCAGGCCGCCCGCGGAGATGGACGTGTCGGCCGCGGCGCGCAGCCTGGGCTTCGCCCGGAAGGCGATGCCCAGCCCGGCGCGCTCCAGCATCAACAAGTCGTTGGCGCCGTCTCCCACGGCGACCACCTGGTCCAGCAGGATGCCCTCCTCCCGCGCCAGCGACTCCAACAGCTCCGCCTTGCGCCGCGCGTTGACGACGCGGCCCACCGTGCGGCCGGTGAGCTTCCCGTCCTGAATCTCCAGCTCGTTGGAGTACGCGAAGTCGATGCCCAGGCGCGCCTTCAGCGCCTCGGCCGCCACGGAGAAGCCGCCGCTGATGACGGCGGTGCGGTAGCCCAGCCGCTTGAGCACGCGCACCAGCGTCTCCGCGCCCTCCGTCAGCGGCAGGTTCGCCGCGAGTTGGTGGACCACGGACGCGTCCAGGCCCCGCAGCAACGCCACGCGCTGACGCAGCGACTCGTCGTAGTCCATCTCGCCGTGCATGGCGCGCTCGGTGATGCGCGACACCTGCTCGCCCACGCCATGCGCGCGCGCCAGCTCGTCGATGACCTCGATGCGGATGAGCGTGGAGTCCATGTCCATGACGACCATCCGCTTGCCGCGCCGGAACAGGCCCTCGCGCTGCAGCGCCACGTCGAATCCACCCGACTGCATGGACAGCTCCAGCAGCGCGTGCTTGAGCGCGTCGGGCGGCTGGCCCGGCGGCAGGCGGATGTGGAGGTCCACCGAGCCCAGGTGCGGCTCGCTGAGGCGCGTGATTCGCTCCACGCTGGCGCCATTCTCCGCCAGCACCTGCGTCAGCGAATGGAGCTCCCGCGCGCCCAGGGCGCGGCCCACGGCGGTGACGACGTGGCGCGAGGACGCGGCTGGCGCGGCGGGTGCCTCCACCGCCTGGAAGTCCAGCGTCACGCCCAGCGTCTTCGCGGCGGACAGCAGCGTCTCCAGGGTGCCGCTCGCCGGAGACAGCCGCACCAGCAGGCAGAGCGTGAGGCGCCCCTGCACCACCACCTGCTCCACGTCGAGCAGCTCGGCGCCGGCCTCCGCCAGCAGACCGGTGAGGCGCGAGACGACTCCGGGATGGTCCTTCCCGGTGACGGTGATGAGCACGCTTTCGGACGGGGGCGGAGTCATGGCGCCACGGAGTGTGGCAGCCCCCAACGTGCGCGGCGAGCCCCGAGTGCGCCCAGGGCCCGGCCGCCTGCCCGTCACTCCTTCGGCGTATCCGAGGAGATGACGAGGTCCCCCTTGGAGAGGAACTCCTTGTCCGGGTACGCCTTGTAGAAGTCCTCCAACATGGCGTCCACGTCCGGGTAGCGCTGCTCGCGCTTGTCCTGGGTGGCCTTGTCGAAGAGCTGATCCAGACCGCTGGGAGCCTCCGGGTTGACCTCGGAGGGCAGCGGCGAGCGGCGGCCCGGAATCTGCCCGGTGAGCATCTCGTAGAGCAGGATGCCCAGCGCGTAGACGTCCGCGGAGGCGCCCGGCTCCTTGCCACCCCGGTTCATCAGCTCCGGCGCCATATAGGCCATGCCGCCCGTGCCCACGAAGACCTGGGGCATGCCCTTGGTGGCGTCCACCTCCACCACGCGGCCCAGCCCGAAGTCGGCCAGCTTCGCGTTGCCGTACGTGTCGAAGAGCACGTTCTCCGGCTTGATGTTGTGGTGCGTGAGCCCCGCGGCGTGCGCGGCCCGCAGGCCGTAGGCCAACTGCAGGAAGGCGCGCAGCGCGAAGGACACCGGCACGCCGTTGCCACCGCCCGCGTCCAGCCGCTCACGCAGGCTGCCCTGCATCAGCTCCAACACGAAGTACGGCCGGGCGGCGTCCACGTTCTGGTCCACCACCTGGACCACGCCCGGGTGACGCACCTGGGCCTGGGCGCACAGCTCCTTCTTCAGGCGCTTGAGCACCTCGCCCCGCTGCAGGAAGGAGAAGTAGCCGAAGATGTCCTTCAGCTCCTTCAGGCAGATGTCCAGGCCCAGCGCGGTGACGCGCCCCTTGAAGACGGTGCCCAGCGGACCGGTGCCGATGGGGTCGAACTTCTGGTAGCGCAGGTCCAGCTCGGAGCCCTTCGGAGCGGGAGCGGCGGGCGCTGCTGCGGCGGCGGGGGCGGAAG